>JADJPW010000005.1 GCA_016713035.1 Verrucomicrobiaceae bacterium | reverse complement strand
CACGCGGCGGAGGCTTTTGCTGGATTGTTGCCTGCTCTGCACGGCTTTCTGGCGTGGCTGGGGCAGGCGGGCATCGCATCCATCCTCGGTGTGATCGTCGGGGGCCCTGGTCGATCCATTTGTGAATCATGTGATGCTGCCTCTCATCACTCGCTGGAGGGGCAAGATAAGATCGTTGCCTCGCCACAGAGCTTGACCCAAAGGCACATAAGCTGTCCCCCTCTGCCCATGACTGACACTCCTCCTGCTACCACCTCGTTTTCACCGCTCCTCCTCCGTGGAGGTGTGCTGGCACTCATCGGCGCAGCTTTTGCCTATCTTGTCTCGGAGAAGGCAAAAATGGGTGTCGTACCAGGTTGCATTGTTGGAGGGGCAATTTTCGGAATCGGAATGTTTGCGCTCATCAAGCTCGCGGGAGCCCAGCGTGAACTTTGGATTACCTTTGGTTTGAAGATGGTAATCGTGACCGCCTACAAGTTGCTCAACGTGGTAATCACAAGTTGGGCAATCAAAGACCTTCATTTGAGTGATGCTCAGGGGCAGGCGGTCTTTGCTGCCTGGGGCACATTCATCATGGTTGCCACGTTGCTATCTGGCTCTCTTGCTGATGCGATTGGAATGCGACGCACTCTGATGATCGGCATGCTGCTTTCCGTCGTGTTCCGGACCGTGATGTTTGCCAGCACCAACGTATGGGTCGCTCTTGTGTTTGGCATGGTGCCAGCAGCCATCGGCGAGGCATTTTGCACGCCAGTGCTCGTGGCGGCCACGCGTAAATTCACCACGCCGGAACAGCGCTCCGTGGCGTTCTCGATCTTCTACGCGATCATGAACGCTGGTTTCCTCGTTGCTTATTTCTTCGCGATTCCGTCTTCTCCGCTCTGCCGCCCGATCAAGCTGGAATGGTGAGTTTTACTGGAGTGCCATTTAGCCAAGAACGGGTGCTCATCTTCGTGAGTATTGCAGTGGAGTTGCTCATGTTGCCTCTGTTGTGGCTGATGCGAGCCGACCATGATATGACCGCTGCAACTAAAAGCAGTGGCCAAGACGGTGGGTTTCTGGCGAAATTTGGCACCACCATCCGGAACACAGCGAGTGAAACCGGTAAACAACTCATGGGATTGGTGCGGCACCCTGGCTTCGCGCGGCTATTGACTTTCCTAGCCATGATCGGCCTTCTCAAGATCGTTTTTGGAACGATGGACAGCGTGCTTCCCACTTTCGCGGAACGCGAAATTGGAGTGGAAGGCCGTGATCGAGTGGGGCGCTTCAATGCGGTCAACAGTGTGCTCATTCTAGTGCTAGCACCTCTGATCGGTGTGCTCACGCGGAAGCATTCAGCCTATTCGATGGTTATTTTCGGCGGATTTGTCACGGCGGTCTCATTTATATTCATGGCGCTCCCGGGCAGTTTGTTCACCGGGTTGGCCGACGGTTGGCTTGGTGACGCGGTGGGGCATGGTTACCTAGGTCTTCAGGGGCAAATTCATCCTTACATCGTGATGATTGTTCTCTGGCAGGTGGTGTTCTCAATCGGGGAGGCACTCTATTCGCCGCGTGTGTATGAGTATGCGGCCTCCATAGCGCCCAAAGGCCAGGAGGCCTCATTCGCATCATTGTCCTACATTCCGCTGCTGATGAGCAAGCTGGCTACGGGTGCACTTTTTGCCGGAATCATGGAGCGATACTGCCCGGCTACAGGCCCACGAGATCCCGGCCGAATGTGGATGATCGTCGGTGGCCTTGTCCTACTGGCTCCGCTGCTGCTTCTGGTTCTCCGCCCCTTCATTCGCATGAAGGAAGAAGGAAAGGACTAGCTGAAGTCGGGGCAGTGCCCCACCTACATGGTGTCGCTCGCTTTAGTGTGGGGCAATGACCCGTGAAAGGCTTCCTACCAGCACTACTGGAATGCATCACTTGAGGACCATCACTTCACTGGCACGCCGCTCACATCGAGATCGGGCTTCGTGTTCCATCTTGGCGTCCAGCCGGGTTTTTCGACCTTGGTGCGGAAGATGACGGTGTTATCGAGGGCGATGTCGTCGCTCCAGATGAACTTGGCACCTTCGAAGTCGTTCTCGAAGTAGGGCTGTTTGGGATCGACTTCTTCGACGGTGTATTCCTTGGCGTTTTTCCAGGTGCTGTCGTCGAAGTCCACGGTCCACCAATTGGCAGGAAGAGGCTCTTGGATGACTTTTGGGTTCGCGGTGTCGGCGTTGATGGGGCCGTGGAAGAAGTTTTTGGCCTTCCAGGTGGCGTTGGTGACGGTGCCGTCGGCGAATTTGATGCACAGGCCGGCGTCGCCGATGCTGGTGCCGTATTCCATGCCGGTCCGTGGGTCGGCGTTGTCCTTCGCGAGCACGGCGATGATCATGGGATACTCCGGGAGGAAATCGACGCTCACGACGTTGTGCGGCGTGAACTGGATGCTGTCCACGGCGACGAGGCGGCCATTCACATAGAGCATGAACCAGTTATCGGCATAGACGTTGAGTTTCATCGTGTCGGCAATGCTGGGCTTCACGAGGCCGGGCGGGCCTCCTTTGCTCTTGGCAGGTATTTGGGCCATTCCTGGCCCGTCATTGCTCTCTCGGGGCAGGAATGCCCCGGTTACTTGACCGCTGGAGTGAACGACGCGTAGCGAAGAACTCGCCAGCACCTTGCCCTGCATCGCGGCGATGAGTTCTTCGCGTCCGGGTGAGCCTGCGACCTTCAACGGCTCCGAAAGGGCATACATCGTGATCACATAGGTCTTTGCGCCTGGGCCTTTCGAGTGCGGCGGTTCGTAGCCGACTTCGCCTTTGAAGCCGGTGCCGAGTTTGCCGATGCGCTGCGAATCCTTTGGCAGGCTCGCGGCACTCGCGGGGATGTCATAGACGGTCCAATACCACTTCTTGTCACCATCAGGCGTCACATGATCCATGATCAAGGCGAAGCTCTGTGTGCCAGAGGGTGCCCCGATCCACTCGAGAGGTGGGCTGATGCCGTCTCCGTCTCCAGTGAACTCAATGGGCAGATTCTTGAGGTCTTCCACCACGGGGCTATTGAGCATGAACTTGCCATCGCTGCTGCGAGGCTGATCCGGCAGTGCGACGAACGTTTCCTGCATGCCTCCACGACCTCCACCTTCACCGCGCTTCATCTCTTCGCGTGCAGGAGGTTCATTGTCACGGGGTCGGGGGTCGTCACCGGCAGGAGCTTTCCCTGCGAGCTCATCGAGCTCTGGGGTGTCGAGTTTGCCATCACGATTGTGGTCAAATGTGTTGAACTGCTCTTTGGCCTTCATCATCGCATCGGCGATTGGGGTGCCCTTCTTTGCAGCGTTGGCCTTCGCATTGTCGGCGAACTCCTGCGCCGTGACGATGCCATCGCCATTCACATCGAGGATGCCTTCCACCTCGGCCTGCGGACGCGGCGGGCGGCCACCTTCCTCGCCGGGACGCGGCGGAGGTTCGTCACCGCGACGCATCTCGCCTTCGCGACCACCTTTGCCCTGTCCCTTGCCTTTTCCTTTGCCCTTCATGCCTTCGGGGCCACCACCACCGGGCGGCCGACCACCGCCGCCGCCTTGACGACGTGCGGTATAGACTTCATCCGCCGTGCCGTCGCGACCATTGTCGAAGTGGAAGGGATAGGTGCCATCCGCCTTGATCGAGTAGCTGACGCTGCGTTTGTCGCCATTCACGTCGTAGCTGAGCTTGTAGCTGTCCTTGCTGGTGCTTTCAAAGGCGGTGATCTTGGCACCGCGAAGCGCCGTGAGGGCCTCGCGCACGCCTTGAGCACGCGGCTGCGGATCGACCTGCTCGCCCGCCTCCACGACCTCGCCATGAAAGCCGCCGATGACATACGGATACTTGTTCGACGCATGATAATGATAGCCGCTGGGCGATTCGTGGCCGTGGCACTCGTCGAGGTTCGCCACGGGCGAGCCATCCGGCTCCGTGAGGCCATAGATCGGATAACCATCCAGCGCATAAGCCACCGGCATGCCCTTCCCGGCCTGCGCCTGGAGATGCAGCGGCGCGATGTGGTAGTGGTAATCATCCGCACGTCCGCAATGCCCGCCCCACTCGTCCAGCTCGCCGATTTCGTAGCTGATCTCGCCGCGATTGTTCTGCGGGTTGAAGATCGGGATCCCATTCACAGCCAAAGCGATCGCACCGCGCAGGAAACGGCCTTTGATCATGGCGGGTTCCTTCGCCGGCACGGGCTTCAGCGGGATGCGCCAGGCATTTTCGCCGAAATACGGCTGTGGCAGCGGCACCTGCTGCTGCCACGCGGTGATACCGACCATCATATTGTGATCCGGCAGGCCATTCGAGCCAACATAGAGAAACTCGCCGTCCGCACGGAGATCGAGCTTCGTGAAGGGCAGAAAAGCCTTCGCGGTCTGCGGTGCATTCGCCGCGTTCGCGGCTGCCGCAGCGGCGAGTTGCAGCGTCGAGGCCGTGGAGGCGAGAAGAGGAGCGCGGAGACTCCTCTCCGCTTCATTCATCTTCGCGGCTTCGCCGCCAGTTCCAGAAGAGGCGGGCAGGAGTGCCCGCGCTCCCTTCTCCATCCATTCCTCCAAGATGTGCGCCCGCAGTGCCTCCCGGTCATTCGTGGTCAAATCGTGGGCCGCGAGGCTCGTCGCCAGCAGAAGAAGCATTGAAATCGTTTTCATGGTAACCGATGAAACCTCCGCCACGTCAAAACGGCTTCAGCGATTCTCGGGAGATTTGTCAGGATTGCGTCAAGGCAGCCGCAGGCAGGCATTCGCGCCCACTTCTGCAAAGCGCTGCCAGTGCGACGCGTCTTAATCAACTGCATGCACCTCACCCGCCGCCATTTTCTCCAAACCGCCAGCCTCGCGCTCGCGTCGGCTCACACACACGTTTTCGCCGCCGAAGACCCGCTCATCGAGTCCATCGAGAAAGTCGTGCTGAAGACACCCACACTGCCCAAGGGCACCTGGTTCCATCCGCGAGCCTGCATGGTCGGCAAGAAGGCCTTCATGACCACGCAGCCCATCATGGGCTCTGATCACTTCGGGCATGTGCACTGGACAACCTCCGATGACCTCGGCCAAACTTGGACCGACTTCACACCCGCGCCGCCGCTGGGTTGGGAAAAGCTGCCCGATGGCTTGAATGAGGCCGTTTGCGACATCACGCCCGAGTTTCATCCGCAGACCGGCAGCGTGCTCGCGCTCGGTCACAATGTCTTCTACCGCGACCGAGGCTTCTTCCGCGACCAACCGCCGCGCTGGCCGATCTACGCCGTGTGGAAAGACGGCGCGTGGGGTCCGCGGCGCAAGCTCGTGTGGGACGACCCGCGTGCCACCGAGATCTACTCGAACAACTGCGGCCAGCGCCACGTGCTGCCGGATGGCGATGTTCTCATGAGCTTCACCTTCGGCGTCAAAGGCAAGCCACGCTCCGTGTGCGGCGTGCGCTGCTCTTTTGATGGCAACGAGCTGCTCATCAAGAAAACCGGCAACGCGCTCACCAACAGCGTCGGCCGTGGACTGCTCGAGCCCTCGCTCACGCGGTTCGACGGCCGCTTTTACCTCACCATCCGCGCCGAGGATCGCAAAGGCTACGTCGCCGTGAGCGATGACGGCCTGCACTACGAACCGCAGCAGCCGTGGACCTGGGACGATGGCACGCCGCTCATGACGAACAGCACGCAGCAGCACTGGCTCACGCATTCCGACGGCCTCTTCCTCGTCTATACGCGACGCGATCCCACCAACGAAAAGGTCATCCGCTGGCGTGCGCCGCTCTGGGTGGCGCAGGTGGACCCGAAAACGCTCCGCCTCATCCGCGCCACCGAGCGCGTCGTGCTCCCGCTCATCGGCGATGGCGTGAACGCCGCCGATCTCGTCGCCTTCAACGGCAACTTCGGCGTCTGCAACGCCAGCCCCGGCGAATCCTGGATCACCGACGGCTCCTGGTGCCCCAAAACCAACACAGGCGAACTCAACCTCGCCCGCGTGAAGTGGCGGAAGCCGAATGGGTTGGTGGGGACGTGAGCGCACTCAATTCTTCGGCCTGCCCTTCGCTACATCGAAGCCGCTCATCATGCGGGGATCAGGTGCAGGCTTGAACTCGCTCAAATCCACATCGCCATGCATCAGAACACTACCCGCCAGTCAGGCCCAGATCGCAATAGGTGCCTCCGCTGTGCCCACCAGCGTCGCCGCGACACTCTAACGATACTCTCCCGGCATGATCGTCAGCGCATTCCCCACCTTCAACGCCGCCACGCCTTCACCGATGGCTTTGAAGCCACCTGCACCGACGGTGAGTTCAGCGGCGTGCATCTTCGTGAGCGGCGCGAGGAAGAGAGCGGCGCGAGGAAGAGAGCGGTGAGGAACGTTAAGGTGGGCGTCATCATACGAGCGGGATCAAAGATCATCGTCATCGGGTATCTGACGGTCGGCGCGGCGGTGGAGGTCGTGCATTGATTCACACTCGGAGAGTAGTTCACGATAGAACGCGGACAGCGTCGGCTGATTGGCGTGATCTTTGATGAGCTTTTCAACGCTCGGCATAATCGGTCGTTTAGTGTCTTCCTCGCTCTCTTGACGATTTCTGCGCCATCGAAGTCCGCTTGTGGAGCCGACTTTGTGGCTGATGCCAGACATCAAATGCTTCGTTGCCTTCTCTTTGTGTTCAGGAAGGGCTTGGTCGAGATGCGTCAGCAAGCGTTCCAACAGGGACGGGTGGCCAAGCACGAAGGTTGGTGAGTTACCGATAGCGGCATCGAGGAAGAGCCAGAGGTCGTGCAACGACTTGATCTCTGGCAGCCAAGAGCTGATTAGATCGGCATATTTTCCGCCCGAGTCCTCCAACATCCATCGAGCGAGTTGACGGAGCTTCCAATGGTGACCGCCGTATTCGAAAATGCGGCGATTGTCACCGGATTCGGCCTTTGTGCGCACGAGTTGGATCATTTCATCCCTCAGTTCGCAAAACCTGAGTTCAAAGGATGGATGCTTGGCAAAACAAGCCAGTGAGACATTATCTCCGTAGCTGGGCAGCGCGTCATAAGTGGACCTGTCCATGGGGTCTTGGCGTGCAAGACCGCGACTGAACTCGATTCGCTGCCGGTAGAACTCGAATACCTCACAGGGATGAGTTTGGATGAGATGATTTAAGTGATACCGCTCCATCGCTCCATGAATCCTGGGCACCTTAACGAGTCTGGCCAGAGCAATTGTGACAAGTGAACCGGGAAGCTGGGTATCGCCTTTCCTCTCGGCACGGTCCAGAGCAGCCAGCAGCGGCTCCGTGATGTCATCCGTCGTAGGATTCGCCAGCACACTTTCCAGAAGATCTTTGGCAAAGGAGTCCGCCGCATCCGGCATGAGGGATGCCTGACTCAGCGCGGTGCGGACAATTTGTTGCGAGGCTGTGCGCACGAGTTCGAGCAATATTTGCCGACCATCGTCGGGTAGGCGAGATTGTCTACGCCACCAGAATAGCACTCGTGATGCTTCTTCCTGAAGCGTAGGTTTCGAGGAGTGAATGGCAGCTCTTACGAGATCAAGGCGCAAAGGCTTATCGGTCGGACTGAGGCCATCCACGAGATCCCCAAAGGCGTGCTGAGTCTCGTGCTGTGTAGAGGCAATGATTTCATTTGCTAGGGCCTCCGCGAGAGCCGGAGCGTGTTTTGCGAGCGGAAGAAGAACAGTGCTCAGAGTGGGACTGAACCCCAGGACCGCGGCCCGCTGGATGAAATCTGCGAGGAAATCGTGGAGACACCGGGCGTCCACATGACGTTGGGCCAGTTCGATTGCCACACGGGCGCAAACTTGGCCCCATAGCTCGCGGCTTTGCTCCCACGAGTGCTCTTCCCGGTTCAGGATCGCATCGCGTTTGAGGTTAGGAGTGATCTCGGAATCACCTGATGAGCAGGTGGCTCTCACGAGACGAAGCTCGAAAGTGTCGGTAAGCAGATCAAACAACTGCCAGACCTCAGACCGCAGCAGGTAGCCGGGCTCGTAGCAGATGTGCCACCACAGCTCATGCCAAATGGCCCAGTGCATTGATCCAGACTGATAACGCTGGGCAATGGAGGCAATTCGCCCCAGAGCATCACGACGCTGAGGCAGCCAATTCTGCTGGAGTTTGCGATTCTCCTTCAGCCCAGGCTCGTCAACCATTCGGACACCCTCACCGAGAATACTGAGTGCATTCATGGCGACTCCCTCGTCACCTAGCTCTGCCAATCTCGAGGCAAGCGTGAACACGCGGTCTCGAAGATTTAGCACCTTGGCCGCATCAACCGGGATTTGCTCAATGGTGAACACTCCAGAGTCGGAGTCATACTGATTGACTTCGATGCTGTGTTTGAGAAAAGATGCTAACAGTGCTTTAAACCACCAGACAGGTGTCTTAAGGCGCTCAATGACCTCCGGCTTGGTGAATTGCATTTCGATCCATGCGAGCGCTCGGTCGTTGACGATAAGCGACTTCCGAAACTCCAGCCCCGAGACTTCGGTGATGGCATTGAGCGGGTGGTATTGGTTACTGTGCATCCAGCGTTTCGGCTGATCGCAGCCGATGGCCCAGAGCAGGTCAAAACACTCGTGCATGTGATCTGGGTGATGAAGGGCGACGTCCTTCAATAGCGGGGTGACCGCATCGATGACGTCATCGTGAGCATCGTGCGTGGGACCAAAGAAACCGTCTTCACTCGGCGCGTCGCTGCGAGTGAGGTTGAGTGCCAACTGTGCGATTCGGAGAGTCTGCTCCGGCAGATACACGCCGAAGCGTGACCAGTGACCAAGCAACTCACGGCGACGATGAAAACTAGCACTGCGGAACTGGTCAATCCATGAGGCCAGTAGCGGTTCGACCACCGACTGCTGCTGTCCTTCTGACTCGCATCGCGCGCGCCACTCCGCTTCCGCCAGATTTGGCAAACAGCGGATCATGGCTTCGTTTTGAAGCTGTTCGGGCACGCTAGCGAGGTAGTCCGCCGCATATCCTTGATCGCGATGCGATGGATCGAAGGTTCGGCGATACAGCAAGTGATCAGCGAGAAGATCAGGTGTCACGCGATAGCCCTCTCGATTCTCCGTGAGCAATCCGGTGAGCTTCAGTCCTTCCATCCAGGAGCGAACTTCGGAGGGTTTCACGTCGTTCCCGATGTCCTGAACCAAGAGGTTAAACCAGGGGCCATCGCGCGGAATGGGGCCAGCCAACGAGAGATGGTCGAGCATCCTGTCGATACGTTCGCGGGCAGTGATGAGCCTGAGGCGGGCAATGTTCTCATCAATCAACCGCACAAAAACTTCCCGCTCGAAGTCTTTGTTCGAGGCTAGGTGTGTTTCCGTGAGTCGCCTCTGGCGGATCAACTCACAAGCGACGACGACGATTAGCAGGCAGCCATGAGCCTGTGTCACTACTTCTGGTGCCAGTGCGCGAAACTGGTCTCCAAGCAGTGACTCGGCGATGCTCGTGATCTGCTTTTGAGTCAATCGCTTCAGTGTGGGCATCTCCTCAATAAGTGGGGCACCCACGTTCGCTGCTGTGGCAGCTCCTTGAATGAGGGTCCTGCCTTGCGGACGCGTGACGAGTATCACCTTTGTCGTCTTCGAACGGAGCGCGAGACGAAGCAGTGGCTCCAACTCCCGCCGGTGGGCGTCGTCCACGATGACGACCGGAGTGGATTCAAGGGCCTGAAGATCAAGCTCAGTAAGCTGCACACCGATGTCATCGAAGAATCGAATGGTCCACTTCGCTCGGTGTGCGGGCGAGAGCGACTGGCTGAACGCCTTGAGAAGCCTACTTTTCCCGCTGCCGCCCGGTCCCGGCAAGATGAGCAGTTGTTTACCCACATCCGCCAGGAATGCGTGTATCTGCTTCAGTTCCTCCTGCCTACCTTCTACCTTGGCTCTGTGGTGGAAGAGGCACTCCTGGTCCATCTGTCGCGCGAAAAAGGCACCGCAGGCCTGGAGTGGGCCACTGCCAGTGATTCCCAAAATTTCCTCCGCCCAATGCGCCCCAAAGTAGGTGTTTATCAGTCGAGCTGCCTCATCGCGATTCGTCAGCACCCGCACACGAGCGGTGATCTCGCCCCGGCTCCAAAGCTGCCAGCCTGAGTGTGACCGGCCCTCGTTCACGGTCTTGCTGCTCAGGTCGCAGGTCACCAGTAGAAAGTGGAAGTCTGCGGGGAACTTCTTCTTTGCTAAGGCAATGGCAGCCTTCGTCTGCGAGGCCGACCATTTGACGCGGTGTTTGCACTGGAAGCCCCACGTTTCTTCACGAGTGCTGCCATCGGATTGCTGCACTTGCACCTCGGCTCGGATGTCGATGCCGTTCTGTGCATCACCAGAGGTTTCGTATCGCCAGGCATTCGTGATCCTGCCTGTCAGTTCGGCCCCATCCCGGCTGATTTTGATGACCGGATGCAAATTAAGATAATCAGCAAAAAAGCCTTCGAAGTCCCCATAACCGAAACTGGGGTCCTGGAAGGGGATAAGCTGATTCTTTTTCGAAATAGGCTTCGATTGCTTCATGTGGCTGTAAGTTGACACCTAAAGGCATTAATCGCAGCGCTTCCAGCAGAGTGAGCAGGAGCGGCAGGGTTTGTATCCTGCTACTTACTTCTTCAAAACGATCCGTGCCGTGTGGATGTCCCCGTAAACCTCACCAGTCGAACTTTTGATCTGTGCCCAGATGGCGAGGACGGTGCCATCGGGCAGTTCGGTGAGGGTGGGGTAGCAGATCGACCAGCCGGGTGTCTTGGTGGGGCGGTCGGCCAGCAGGATGGGTTCGCTCCATGTGAGGCCTTCATCTCGTGACAGGCGCAGGTGCAGGGGGAAGCGCAGGGGCACGGGGCCGGGGTTGTGCGTGACGATGAGCGTGCCGGAGCGTGTGCAGAGCAGATGAGAGGCGCTGGAGGTGGCGGTGAGGCCGGTCTTCTCCGCGTCGCTCCACGTCTCGCCTTTGTCGCGGCTGATTGAGCGCCAGAGCTGGCCGTCTTTGGTGCGCAAAAGCATGTGAACGGCTCCCGATGGCATCTCGGCGATAGTGGGCTCGCCGCCTTGACCTTCGGGATTTGCGACCTGGCCAAAGCGTTTCCAGGTGGTGCCACCATCGCTCGATTTCATCACGCCGCCGGCCTTGGTGCCGCGCAGATGCAGCGGAACGAGCAACTCGCCGGTGGTGAGCTGGATGCCGTTCGATCGCGTGGTGTGATTCGGTTGATTCAGCTTATGCGGCTCTGACCAGCTCACGCCCGAGTCATGACTGCGGCGCACATAGATGTCGAGCTGCGGATCGAACGACGAGAAGAACAAAAACGTCTCCTTGCCCGCCACCAGCAACACCGGATCGAAGTCAGGCCGGCCCTCAGAGTCCTGCAACACGCTCGCCGCGCCCCAGGTGCGGCCTTGATCCGATGAAAACGCCTGCATGATCCGCTGCGACGCGGCCCCCTCGCTCGGTGCGGAGAACCAAACCGACATCACCCGCCCATCCGGCAGCACCGCGACACTCGGCCCGAGATTGTAGCCCGAAGTGTTGTCCGCTGCCTTGGCATCGGTGTGCGTGTGTTTGAAGACGATGCTGCGGTCGGTGACGCTGACCGGGTCGGCATGGAGCGCTGCGAATGGAACCAGAAGCAGCGCGAAGATGAACGAGGGCGTGAAGGTCATGAGCATGAATAACAAACGCATACGCGAGAGCTTGGCCGACATCTTGCCGCGCCAGATGTTCTCAAAGCGTTCAAAGCCGAATCCACAGGCAGTAGAATGGAGGCAGTAGAATCTTTGGGATCTGGGTTTTCTGTTTCTGAAATTCTACTGCCGTCATTCTATGGCCTACTTCTGGACCTACGAACCGTGCGCCATGCCATCACTGGCTTTGCTGATCGGATCATGACCGGCGGCTTTTTGTCGGGATTCTGTGAAGAGGGATGCAGACATTCCTGTCTGCGTGAGCTTCCTGGCGGTCTTGCAGACAAGAATGTCTGCATCACACTTTTCGCCTCACGGATTCCACATCACCCGATAAAACGCTCTTTGACCATTCACACGCGCAGGGAGGTTGTCGGTGTAGGTGGCGTTGGTGTTCGTGTTGGTGAAGGTGAGGGTCTCGATGGTGGTCCAGGTGATCAAATCGGTGCTCCATTGGATTTGGTAGGGTTTGTTGGGGATGGCGTTCCAGCGGAGGCCGACTTGGCCGGGGGCGACGTTGGCGACTTCGATGGGGGGGCTGACCTTTGGCGCGAGGACGAAGCTGTGGGAGATGCTGCGGTTGATGCGAGTGGGCGTTTCGTCGTTGAAGACGCTGCTGGCATCGGGCGGCATGGGGTCGGTGGCGGTGCGGTAGCTGCGGACGTAGTCGGCGACGGCTTGATCGGGGCCGACGGTGACGCGGATGTGGCCGCTGTTCGGCAGGAGGTAGCTGGTGCTGTTGGCTCCGAGATTGACGTATTGACCGTCCACGGCGCTGCCGAGGCTGGTGTAGTTCGGCGTGCCGGGCTGCGGGCATTCGAGATAGACGACGCCGTCGCGGGTCTGGTAACCGTAGAGGTGGTCGTGGCCGTGGAAGACGACGTTCACCTTGTTCATCACGAGCAAATCGTGGATGGGCATGTCCCAGCCGGGGCGCTTGGTGGCAAAGCCGGGGCTGCCGTCGATGTTCTTGCCGCCCCACTCGTATTTGTCGCTCACTTCGATGCCGCCACGTGCGGCGAACTGCGGCGTGGGCACGTTGTTGATGATGGCCTGCGTGCTGCCGCCGACGATGTGGTGCATGAAGACGAACTTGTATCTCGCGCTGCTGTTTTTCAGCGTGTCACGCAGCCAGTCATACTGCGCTTTTCCGAGGCTCCAGTTCCACGCGTCGTTGGAGGAGTTGGGGTTCGTGTTGGTGTTCCAGAAGGGATCGAGCATGATGAAGAGGGCCTCGCCCCACTCGAAGGCGTAGTAGTCTTCCAACAAGCCGAGGGTGCCGCCGGTGTAGTCCTTCGGGGTTGGATTGCCGGTGTAGAAGGTGTCAGGCGTCGGCGCGGGGTAGAAGGCTTTGCGGGCCTTCAGGTCCCAGGCGGGGATGTTGTTCTGCTTGTCAGCGGCGGCGGTGAAGAGGTAACCGTATTCCGCCTCGTGATTGCCGAGGCCGAAGAAGAACGGGATGCTGTGGCAGGCACGCTCAAAGGCATTGCGGAAGATGATGGCGCGGTTGTTGATGCTCGTCTGATTGATCGTGACGCCGCCGCCCCACTTCGGCGGCACGCCGAGCAGGCCGTCGGCGAGCTTGTCGGTCATGAAGATGTCGCCCACGTCGAGATGGATGTCGGGCTGGTCGAGGCTGATGTTCTGCATCGCACGCCAGAAGAGTTGCATGTCGGTGTTCACGTCGATATGCGGGTCGGCGGTGACGGTGAAGCTGAAGGTCGTGCCGCGAGGCCGAGCGGTGTGGAAGCTGCGCTCGCCGCGGGCGCTGTAGAAGGGAGCGCCGACATTGCGATGGCGCACACGGTAGTAATACTCAGTGTCGGGCTGCAAACCGGTGATCGGGATGCGGATCGGGTTTTTGAACTCTGGCTTGGCGTTGTCGATGTTGAACGTCGCGGGCGTGGTGCTCGCTGTGTATTGGCCGGGAGCGGTGCCGTATTCGACAAAGACCTGCTGATTGACCGATGCGATGAGGTTCAAGGTCACGCCGTCTGACTTCGGCAGCGTGAGGAACTCCGCGCCGACGATGGTGGCATCGGTGAGCAGGTTGTTCACCGTGTAGAGGTAGTTGCCGCTGCCGGGGCTGGTGGAGCTGGCGTTCGTGTTGTCGGTGGCGACGACTTTGAAGTTGATGGTCGTGCCGCCGTTCTGCGCGGGGATCGCCGCGCCCCAGACGCCGTCATTGGCCGCGCCATCGCCGTGTAGGCCGTCGTCAAACATCGCCAGCGTGATGGTCGGAGGCGGTGCGGTGGTGGCGATGACGATGTCGTCAATGCTGATGCGCGGTGTGCGAGTCGGAGCCGTGGCGGCATAGCCGGTGGCCTGGAAGCGGATCTTCGTCTGCGTGCCGAGTTCTGCACCCGCGAGGTCATAATGGAAGAGCTGGTAACCGTGGTTCACCGTCGTGGCGAAAGCGGTGCCGATGGGGGCGGCGCTCGTGTTCGCATAGGCGGCGGTGTTCAGCACGAAGGTCGTGCCGTTCGTGATGCTGCTCACGGTCGCGTTGCCAGCGAAGTAGTTCGCAGCGGCGTTGGCGGCAGCATTGGTCGCGGTGGCGTTCACCAAAGTGGCCGTCGTGCCGGTGACGAGGGTGAAGGACGTGTTCGCCGTGATGGGGCCGACGCGCGTGTTGTTCGGGATGCCCGTGGCGGTGATGAACATGCCTTCGACGAGGCCCGTGGTGTTCGTGCAGGTCGCGGTGGAACTGCCGCTCGTGATGCCGATGGTCACATTCACCGGCGCGGCGAGCACGCTGCGGCTTGTCGTGAGCCCGGCGGTGCTGGTGCAGGTCACCGTCGTGCTGCCAGCGACCGCACCGGCCGCATTGATGACCACATTGCTCAGCGAGACCGTTTCAGCGTTCCAATCCTCGCTCAGTCGCGTGTTCCAGGTCGCACCGTTGTCGGAGGAGACTTGCATCGTCCAGCCGCAATTGTTCGTGGCAAAGAGATCGCGTGTCTGCACATAGAACTCGATGAAGCCGCTCGCGCCGGTGGTGTTGATCGCGTTCGTTGTGGTGAACATCGACGCCAGCGGCGCGCTACCTCCGCCCATTCAGGATCATCTCATTCACCTTCTGCCGTAGGGCCTCCATGTCGGGGTCGGCAAAGGCATTGTCCAGCAGCGCCTTTGTTCTGGCCTTCTGTGCTTGAACCATGCGCACAGATGACTGCTGCTATTCCGACTTGCCATCGAGTTCCCAAACTCTCACATAATCCACGAGCATCTCAGTTGGGAATTCGCCAGCACCAACCTCCCCATCCAAAACCAGTTTGTTGTCTTTCCACTTGAAATAGGGTGCGCGCAGTCCAAGCGAAAGCGCAACAGACATGGGTCGATGCCAGAATTTATTGGGCTTCCGTCCCACTTCCACGCCATCGACATACCAAATGATCATGTCTTTTTCGACCCGACATCCGTAGGTGTGAAAATCCGTCCTCGGGTCGAACGCCGTGCGGTATTCGTTTGCTTGAGCCTCGCGGAAACGTTCATCGTTTGGCCGATGCCACTCGCGTCCCGGCACCCCCGGCTTTCCGTTTGATAAGATGGCGTGGAGGTTATGGTCGGTGATTCGTTCATTCCCTTCCTTCTGCGATTGCCTCTGCGTCATTTCAACGATGTCAATTTCACTGTATCGCGCCTCTCCAGCCGGAGTGATTGTGTCGTCGATCGTGCTGTAAAGCCAGAAGGCGGGGCTTGCTCCTGGAAACATCGGAGCCCCCTTGATTCGGGCCTCGTAGTAGCCATTGGTTCCCTTCGCATACGACTTCAGCATCCCAGAGGTGTAGGCTCTGCCCTCCCTGTCCTTCTCGTTCTTTCCTTTCATCGCCGGGGAGTCGTTGCGGAGTGTGATCTTCAGCAGCCCATCTTGGGCCGTGACGTTTCGCTCATTGTCCCATCTCCAGCCACTGAACTGCTCGGGGCTCTTCTGCCATTTCCGCCAATCGACCTCTCTGGCATTGAAGTCATCTGAGCGATTCCACCGGATCACCCAGTTCTCGCCCGCTGCTGCCGTGAGGGGCCTGACATTTTGCGAGGTTTGTCCCGATAGTTGGGACATAACAGCGCTACTAATGAGGAAGAAGACGCTTAGCGGTAAGGTGATGGATGGAAGTTTCATTTTTTTGCCAGAACGGTGTTTATCCAAAATAAATGGTGGGCGCAGTTGATTCGCCCACCGTTTGCTTGGATGCCAGTCAAACCAAACGAAGGTCAGACAGGACAAACGGAGTAACGAAGCATGACAAGCCAAGTCAAGCCTTGAGGAGAATGGCAGTCACATTACCTCCGCCCATTCAGGATCATCTCATTGAGCTTCTGGCGCATCGCTTCCATGTCAGGATCGGCGAAAGCAGTGTCCAGCGTGCCCATGTTTGAAGTGTGGCACGGCGGAGTTTCAACCTCCGGAGCGAAGCGAACGAGGGACATTGCCCGCCGCTCGCACCACTGTCTTATGCTTCTTCATTTTTCCGCTGAACTTTGAGTATGCTGCGAACCTGAACCAAAATACCCGGTGTCTGCAAGCCCATCTCATAAAAGGCCAGCGCTTGATTAGCAGCCTTTATCTCTAGTGGAAGGTCTCTACCTCGGTCGGCCACGAACTCCAGCAGTGCCGCCGGATCACCTCCGAGACCCAGCATAAGGAATTGATTGGAAAGGTCGTTCGCAATAGCTTCGACTGACTGCTTTTGGGCATGTCCCATAATGGTCAAGAAAAGCATGTTGTCAGCCATCGTGCCGTCGTCGAATTCCGACAATCCCGAGGCAAACTCAGCGTAATCGAATCGAGTTTTCGCACTATCGGTAATTGTGTCCCAAACAATGTCTTCCGGCTTCTTCATGATTGTGTGTGCTTGTTTATGTAGAATTTCGCATCCTAACGGCTCGGATCAGGGGGCGGCGAACGAGGGACGATGCCCGCCGTTGCCACCACTGTCTTGTTAACCCTTGGTGTAGGTAACTCGGCCATCTGGAGCAATGGAGAAAAACTTCTGCTTCTGGAGCGTGGCTATGACCTTCTCAACCTCGGAAGAGTCGATGCCGCCACCAAACTGAAACATCGCCTCAATGGACCGAATGACTCCGTCCTTCTTCTTCGGGCTTAGCTTCTTCAATCGGTCTGCCACATACGACGACCTCTCGGTATGATTCATGCGGGGGGCTACCTCGTGATCGGTCACAACCTTCGCAGAGGGGGCATATCCTCCGACCTGAAGCTGTTGCAGCGCGTCATATTCTTGCGTCGTCATCTCAACGATCACGCTGCCTGTGGTGGTTGTTCCAATCTTCTTCATTTCTTGGGTTAACGTCAAAGGTGTGGCACGGCGGAGATTGGGCTGCCAGAGCGAAGCGAAAGAGAGGCGTTACCCGCCGTTGCCACTACCGTCTTGTTCGCTTCTTCGATTATTCCGGTGATGGCCTCATCGTAGATCGAATTCTGGTTCAGCCATGTGGGATGTGCTGTCGCAAAAATATGTGTCTGTGTGGGTTCGTAAAATGCTGACGCTTGGTGATCGCCAAAGGTCTTCCACTGGATCTCAAAATCCAGAAAGTGATCGCCTGGATCCCAGTTCATGAGAAAAACGATGTGCGGACGGAATACATCGAGAATGCCTTGAAAGGAATCCAAATGCTTCTCTGACGAATCCTTGACCTTGCGCCATGTGTCCCATGGAACGCCGTTATCCCGCGGACAAACCTCAAAGCGTTCGATTGTGTTCACGTTCGCCCAGAAGAAGCTTCTTAAAGGGGTTGTCTCCTGCCGCTTCTTCAAAAGCTTCCAGTCGTTCACGCCGTGCATCGCGGCAAGAATCTTCATCGTCGTATCCCAGAATGTCTTGCCGAAATTATTCGTCCAGCCTGTGAACACCAATCCATCGAGTCCTTCACGATGCCGCTGTAACGCTGCCTGTGAGTCAACCTTAACGGAATCAATAAACTCCGTCATATTTCCCCATCCCCGAGTGTCGCGCCCGATGACCCCAATTCGCAGCGGTGCCGCCTCGTAAAGTGGCCCCCAATATGGCAAATGGGGTTCTGGAATACCGGAGGCATCCAAACCCTCAATATCATTCACGAAGCTCTCAATCGCAGGCTGGTAACGAGCAGCGAAGCGCTCTGCAACTGTGGAATCACTCATGGGCTGTGGCGTGAATTGATCTTCTTGCCGCTGATGTCGTATGTATCGATGTAGCTACCCTTCTTGAACAAAACAGTCCGCCCTGATACGCTTCGGAATTCACCAACGGCTGGCACGTGTAGGTCTTTGAGCTTCTTGCCGCTCTCGTCGTATATTGAGAAATAACTTCCCTTCTCGCAAACGATGATCTCGGAGCTGAATCCGCGAAGTTCGCCGACAGCCGGAGCATGCAAGTCTTTGATCTTCTTGCTGCCATCGTAAACGTTGTAGTAGCTGCCTTTGAGTTGGATGTCTGATATTGCCATTTGTTTCGTCGTTGGTTGGTCTTTGTTTTCTTAGCGGGCATTGTTTAGCCAAAATAAATGGTGGGTGAATCGGATTCGCCCACTGTTTGCTTGTATGCCGGTCGAACCAAACTGAGGTCAGATAGGACAAGCGGAGTCTATGAGCATGACAAGCCAAGTCAAGACTTGTGTAGAATCCCAGTTATATTACCTCCGCCCATTGAGAATCATCTCATTCAACTTCAGACGCAGGGCCTCAATGTCGGGATCGGCGGAGCCGCTGCCCAGCGTGCTCACGCTATTCGTGTTCGCGCTCGTGCCGCTGATGGCGTTGTTAAATGACGGTTCATTTGGGAAGAATGTTGAGCGTGGAAAGTATGGACTCGGTCATCTTGCGGGCGGTAATGCCGGAAGGGTTCTCGCCGCCGGTGATGCGGGTGGCAAAAAGATAAAGACCTGACGGTGTGGACACGCTACCGATGAACCAACCAAGCGTCGGGACGTTCTTCTTCGCGTCGAAGGCACTTCCAGTCTTGCCTCGGAAAACCGTCTGCCCAGCTTGCGCGAGCGTCATGATGTCGAGCACTGTATCCACACTCTTGGCGGCAAAGGGTAACTTGCGGGCGTGAAGGCGGCGCAGAAAATCCACCTGCTCGTCAGGCGAAATCGTCAGAGAACTCTGAAGCCAGAATTGGGTCACGCCGCCCTTCAGGTCATTGTTGCCGTAGCCGACTTTTGGAATGATCTGATGGTATCGCTCCAAGCCGATGCGCGTCGCCAAAGCCTGATAATACCAAACGCAGGACGAGGAAAAAGCGCTCCGCAAAGTCTGGTTTTGATTCCAGGACGCGATGGAGCGGCGAGTGCCATCCCAAGGCAGGGTGAAATCAGCGCCGCTGGCCACGCCGGTCTCCAAAGCAATCAGGGAGTTGAGAACCTTGAAGGTCGAGCACGGGGATGAGCGGATGAGGCATTGTTCTGGTTGATAACGTAGCCAACGCTGCTGCGCCTCGTCATAGAGCGTGAATGCGCCGGAATAGGAACCAAACTCTGCCGTGAGGTCGCGCTCCACGGAAGTCTCTGCTGCGAATGCATGACTCCCCAGCCACACACAAATATATAGAAGGTAAGTCGGTTTCACGCGAGTTTTGTGAATTCACCTAACGTTGTTTGGCTCCAGGAAAATGTGGTGAACCATCCCCGACCTCAGCTTCTTGAATGCCCATGCGACCAAGCGATGGCCGGACGTGCGGCGCGAGTCTCCGAGGATACCATGGAAAGTCAAGACTTGTGTAGAATCCCAGTTATATTACCTCCGCCCGTTCAGAATCATCTCATTCACCTTCTGCCGCAGGGCCTCCATGTCGGGATCGGCAAAGCCAGTGTCCAGCAGAGCCTTTGTTCTGGCCTTCTGTGCTTGAACCATGCGCACATATGACTGCTGCTATTCCGACTTGCCATCGAGTTCCCAAACTCTCACATAATCCACGAGCATCTCAGTTGGGAATTCGCCGGCACCAACCTCCCCATCCAAAACCAGTCTGTTGTCTTTCCACTTCAAATAGGGTGCGCGCAGACCAAGCGAAAGCGCAACAGACATGGGTCGATGCCAGAATTTATTGGGCTTCCGTCCCACTTCCACACCATCGACATACCAAATGATCATGTCGGTTGCGACCCTACATCCGTAGGTGTGAAAATCCGTCCTCGGGTCGAACGCCGTGCGGTATTCGTTTGCTTGAGCCTCGCGGAAACGTTCATCGTTTGGCCGATGCCACTCGCGTCCCGGCACCCCCGGCTTTCCGTTTGATAAGATAGCGTGGAGGTTATGGTCGGTGATGCGTTCATTCCCTTCCTTCTGCGATTGCCTCTGCGTCATTTCAACGATGTCAATTTCACTGTATCGCGCCTCTCCAGCCTGAGTGATTGTGTCGTCGATCGTGCTGTAAAGCCAGAAGGCGGGGCTTGCTCCTGGAAACATCGGAGCCCCCTTGATTCGGGCCTCGTAGTAGCCATTGGTTCCCTTCGCATACGACTTCAGCATCCCAGAGGTGTAGGCTCTGCCCCTCCCTGTCCTTCTCGTTCTTTCCTTTCATCGCCGGGGAGTCGTTGCGGAGTGTGATCTTCAGCAGCCCATCTTGGGCCGTGACGTTTCGCTCATTGTCCCATCTCCAGCCACTGAACTGCTCGGGGCTCTTCTGCCATTTCCGCCAATCGACCTCTCTGGCATTGAAGTCATCTGAGCGATTCCACCGGATCACCCAGTTCTCGCCCGCTGCTGCCGTGAGGGGCCTGACATTTTGCGAGGTTTGTCCCGATAGTTGGGACATAACAGCGCTACTAATGAGGAAGAAGACGCTTAGCGGTAAGGTGATGGATGGAAGTTTCATTTTTTTGCCAGAACGGTGTTTATCCAAAATAAATGGTGGGCGCAGTTGATTCGCCCACCGTTTGCTTGGATGCCAGTCAAACCAAACGAAGGTCAGACAGGACAAACGGAGTAACGAAGCATGACAAGCCAAGTCAAGCCTTGAGGAGAATGGCAGTCACATTACCTCCGCCCATTCAGGATCATCTCATTGAGCTTCTGGCGCATCGCTTCCATGTCAGGATCGGCGAAAGCAGTGTCCAGCGTGCTCACGTTGTTGGTGTTCGCGCTCGTGCCGCTGATCGCGCTGTCGAGTTGGGCTTGGCTGATTTCGCCGGGTGGGCCTTGGGAGCCGTCGCTTCCATTGCTGCCATCGTTGCCGCGTGGGATGCCGAAGGTGAAGCGCACGTTTGATCCGTCGAAGCTCACGCCCACCGTCGCAGGATTGCCGGGGTCCAGTGTGGTCACACCGTCCACCACCGCTTGCGCAAAGGGCGGTCCCTGAGCGCCGTCATTGCCGGGTGGCCCTTGGCCACCGTCATTTCCGGCGGGTCCTTGGCCGCCATCACTGCCACGCGGGATGTCGAAGGTGAAGCGCACGTTTGTTCCATCGAAGCTCACGCCCACGGCAGCGGGATCGCCGGGGTTCACGGTGTTCACCGCATCCACCACCGCCTGTGAAAAGGGCGGCCCCTGCTGGCCCATCGGGCCTTCCTGCCCCTGCGGGATTTCAAAGGTAAAATGCAGCGTGTTCCCCACCACACTCACGCTCGCATTCGCCGGAGTGCTCGGCGGCAGGGTGTTCGTGCTGTCCACTTGCGCGGCATTGATGCCGGAGCCGCTGCCGATGAGGTCGATGATTCCGGCGAACTGACCACGAAAACGGTCAGCGTCGATGTTTTGGCCGTTTTGGGGCCATGCTGGGTCGAAAGGCATAACTGGGAAGACTTTGAGACTTTGAGACTGTCAGACTTGGAGACTTTCAGACGGGGAGACTGCTGCCAGTCTCAAAGTTTCCAAACTTCGGGTTGGTTTTGCATCGTCACGAGCATGGCGATGAGTTGGTCGTATTCGGCATATAAAGCACGGGTGTCCTCGGGTTTGAGGTAGTCACACTCCACGGCGAATTGCAGCCACGTTTGCGTTTCTGCGGCCTCGCCTTCAGCATCGTTGAGCTTGCTGACGAACGAGGCCGCGTAACGCCGTTTGCGCCATCCTTCAGAGATGTTGGCGGCGACAGACCGGGAAGCGCGGCGAGCCTGATCGGTGAGCGAGTAACGTTCCTCTTTCGGGAACGCCTTGCTCAATTTGAACACCTGCATCGCCGCCGCAAACGCACGCCGATACACTTCCAAATCCGTATGCCGAACAATCTTCGTCTTCATAGTCTCATCGTCTCCCAGTCTGATAGTCTGATAGTCTCCCCGTCTTCAACTCACGGAACAACGATTTGCGCGATCGGTCCCGCGCCGCTTTCGCCCGCACCGTTCACGGAGGTGACTTGGATCTTCACCGTGCTGCCGCTTGGCAGGCCGCTCAGGGTCGCATCGCTATCGGTCACGGTTTCCACCGCACGGAAATCATTGTCCGTGCCCACGATGAGAATCCACACGCGGTAGTGATCCGCACGCAGCGCATCATCCCAGTCCACATGGGTGATGCCAGCACCGCCCGGAGTCGCCGTGGTGAAGCTGGGCGCTTCGGGCGTCTCTTCATCCGCAGGGCGGCTGAGGCCAAAGGCGTGCCAGAGTGGGTCTTCCGCGCCCAGCAGCGTTTCCAGCTCGGTGATCATGCCACGGAGGCGCTTGCGCAGGTTTGTCTCGGCGGCATCGCGGGCAGCTTTCGCCTGCCCGCTCTCCGTCACTTTTTGGTCCAGCGCCGCGCGTGCATTGCTGATCGTGGTATGCAGCGTGGTGGCCAGCGCCGCTGTCACCTCCATGTCCGCACTTTCATGGGCGGGGTTGGCGGTGAAGTGGAGTTTCAGGCTGTTGATCAGGCTGAAACGCTCCGCCTGGGTGCTTGGCATTCCTGTGGAGTTGTTCGGCCAGCCCGCCGCACCCCATTCGGTGGTGTAGGCTTCGCCGAAGAACTTCGACAGGCGCTTTTTGGCGTTGGTGATGAACACCTTCGCCGCATTGTCCGCCGTGTTGTGGGCGGCGTTCGCGTTTTTTCTCAGCACCTGGCAGGCACCGTAGGTGGATTCGGCAGCGCGTGCCGCATCCAGCGCCGGGCGCACCACGGCTTCGGTGTTTTGTTTGAGCCCGATCGCCACTTCGTGGGTATGGGCACCGTCGCACATATCATCGCCGAGTGCGAAAAGGCGGTCGCGTTTATCTGGTAGGGCGTTGGAAGCCATGTTTTTGGTTCTAGTTGGTCGCGGAGGGTCCTGCGCCCCGAAGCGTGAGCCGTCGCCGAAGAATGCTTGTCCGAATCGAGCCACGTATTTCGTGTGTGAAGGGTTGCCGCTGGTTGGTGGGTTCTTCCCTCCGCCGGACAACCAGTCCGATGTGATAAAGGACGAACTGGCCCGAAAAATATGCGTCGTGTTTCAGCCGTCAACCCCCGCCTGGCCCTGCCATGCCACTGCGGGCTTGGCGGAATCCCCGCCCGGTCAAAAAGCCGCAAAGGCAGCGTCAAACGGGACGCGTTTACCCCTGCCGACGCCTCGGCTCTCACCGATGAGAGCCGTTTCACCCTGCCGGAGCCTCGGCTGCCCCAAACGGGCCTCGTCCAGCCCTGCCGGAGCCTCGGCAGCTCCAAACGGGAGCCGTCCAGCCCCGCCGACGCCTCGGCTGCCCCAAACGGGAGCCGTCCAGCCCTGCCGACGCCCCGGCTATCGCAGATGAGAGCCGTCTAGCGCTGCCGACGCGTCGGCAGGACCAAACGGGAGGCGTTTGGGGTGCCGGGGGCGGGGCTGTTGCAGTCATCGCATCCCATGCCATCCCCGGTGTGAGGCTCTCCCACCCCAAACCAGAGTCCCAGGACCACAGTTTCGGCATGGGACAGACATTTGCCTCAACGGGCCGGATTTTGGCAAGGGCTCTTTCACGCGCTGACAAGGTCAAAGCTAAAAGTGGAGACAGCGGCCAAGAATTGTTTCAAGTTGCGGCATGACCAAGGGCATCCACATCTCCGGCCTCATCGAGCGCACCACCAAAAGCTGTGCTACGCAAATCGCTGCCATGCACTGCGCCGAGAGAACGCCCTTTTGCCATTCAACATTTGATGGCAGTCTGATTGGCCTAAGCTGAGACCAAGATGATGAGTGAAAATGATCCAAAAATAGCCCGCAAATATGGGCCTCAAGAACGCGCAGTTGTCTTTGAAGGCGATTGCTTGAAACTGCTGCGCAGCATTCCCGACGGTGCCGCCAGCCTTGTTGTAACCTCGCCCCCTTACAATATTGGAAAGGCCTACGAGAGGCGAAACCCCGTCGCGCAATATGTGGATGACCAGCGAGCTGTAATTCAAGAATGCGTCCGGACACTCAAGCCAGGAGGCAGCATATGCTGGCAAGTCGGAAACTATGTGGATCGCGGGGCGATAATTCCACTGGATTACCTCTTATTCCCTGTTTTTAGCGAACTAGGTCTCCAGATGAGAAACCGGGTAGTCTGGCATTTTGAACATGGACTACATTGCAGCCGGAGACTATCTGGTCGGTATGAGGTAATCATGTGGCTCACGAAAGGTGATGATTACCACTTTGATGTCGATCCAATTCGAATTCCTCAAAAGTATCCGGGTAAGAAGTATTTTAAGGGGCCGAAGGCCGGCGAGTATTCCTGCAATCCGCTTGGGAAAAATCCGGGTGACTTGTGGGTCATTCCAAACGTCAAGAGTAACCATGTCGAGAAGAGTGATCATCCGTGTCAGTTTCCGGTCGAACTTATCGAGCGTTTGATTTTGTCCCTCACTCGTCCAAACGATCTTGTTCTCGATCCATACTTGGGCGCAGGCACAACAATTATTGCGGCCATAAGGCATGGGCGCAGGGGGGTCGGCGCGGAAGTAATGCCCCATTACGCCGAGATTGCGCGTGACCGAGTGACCAAGTCAATCCAAGGCACCCTGCCAGTTCGGCCCATGAACAAGCCTGTGTTTAATCCCGATGATGCAGGATTAGCACTGCGTTCCGCACCCTGGCTGAATGGAAACGGCCATGAAAATGAGCAGATGATGCTCCTTGAGACTCCAGATCGCAGTGAAGTAGAGAACCTTAACCGTGTTCCGGTTACATATCCGAAGCCAAAACGCGCCCGCAAAACAAAATGAGAATCGCGAAAATTTACTCCCATCTCAATGGACTTGAATACCTGATGGTTCATCACAAGAAGCTTTGGAAAGAGGTTCAAGACGTCATTGTTGCTGTCGATGCCGAAGCCTGTAAGACAAAAATCAGTAAAGAGAAAGGCATGGAGGGAGACATTCTCTACAGTCCGCCAGCGATGAATGAATCATTCAAGACATTGCTGGCCGACAAGCAGTGGAAGGAGAGCCGAGTCACCTACTGGGTTACCGAAGACGAGAAGTTGATCCGGCAAACACTGCAAAAATCTGCTGACGAACAAAAAGACGAAATCACCAGTGCCGGCTACACGCCGATTCTGAGCTACAATCAGACTGACTTCGTCAAAGAACGGGTCGCTATCGAAGTGCAGTTCGGAAAGTATTCGTTTGTCGCCTATGACCTGTTCGTGAAGCACCTTGCCTTCTATATGCGTGATCAGATCGACGTTGGGATTGAGATACTAGCGATGAAGTCGCTTCAGCGGCAGATGTCCTCGGGACCAGGTTACTTTGAAGGTGAACTATACAACGTGATTCGGAATGGAAGAGGCGTTCCTGCTGTGCCTTTGGTCGTAATCGGTGTCGAACCTTGATTCTACAGTGTGCTCCCGACATTCGCATTGCCATCAAAGAACTGCCAGATGCTGCGCATCACGCATTGCGCCAAAGGTAATCGGTAGGATAGCCGCGCTTCTATTGCTCTGCTCATGCGGATTCGGTAGACGCCAGTCGCTGTAGCCGCCGGTGGATTGCGCGGAGGCATTGTTCACCGCGTTTTCCCACGTCATCTCGCCCGCGTCGGCCTTCTGCCACATCAAGCCGGTCACGTTGTCCGTGATCGTGCCGTCGCCATTGTCGGTGAAGGACTGCGGATTCGCCGCCGGAGCCGTCGTGTAGTCGCTGTCCTCGCCAAAGGTCGTCGTGGTGCTGATCGCCTGGCTCGTGTCCGGCAGCTTCACCTCCGACCAAGCGCCCATCGGATACGCCGTGAGGCGATTCGCCGGAGCCGTGCCCGCCGTGGGCGTGTAAGTCTGCGTCGTCGTCAAAACCGGACCGCTGAGCACTCCGCCGACAAGCGCCTGCGCACGCCAGGTCATCGTCAGCGAGCGTGGATTCACTTTGCGATTGATCGTCCAGCACTCGTCATAGTCCAGGCCGCCCATGTTCACGCGCATGAGATGCGCATCCGGCGAGGCGTTGGCCATCGACACCGCGTTGAAGTTCCGGCCCGTCGTCGTCGCGATCGCCGCGATGCTGATCACAAACTGCGTGGCATTCGTCACCGAGGTCACGCGGGCACCATTGCTCACGCCATAACCCACCACTGCCAGCCCCGTCGTCAGCCCTGTCGTGCTCGCACACGTCACTGTCGTGCTGCCGTAAGTCGTCGCGCAGTTCGTCAGATTCACGCCCGCGATGAGATTGAGATGCCCGCTGCCATCCGTGACCAGCGGCGCCGGATTCATCTGCGCCACGATGTAGGCCCCGGCGACTGCTTTCGCATTGTAGCCGCCTGTGCCATCCGCACGCAGATTTCCGACCGCAGGCTGACCATCGACCTGATTGCCAAAATTCACCACCGTGCCGTGGAAGGCCTTCATCAGGTAAGGCGACTGCGGCGTGCCATACGGATGCGTCGCATCCACCGTCGTCGTGCCCATGGCATGATAGTGATAACCCCAGCCACCGCCGTGATCGTGACCACCTTCTGCATCCAGCGCCTGCCGCGGCGAGCCATCCGGCTCCACAAAGCCATACATCGGATAGCCATCCAGCGCCCAGGCGATGGGCTTGTCATCGCCCAACGGCCCACCGAAGCGCGTGTTCAAGTGCGTGGGTGCGATGTGGTAATGGTAATCATCCGCCAGACCGCAGTGACCGCCGTAGTAGTCCAGCTCGCCGATCTCATACGACACATTCCCTCCGTTGTTCGACGGATTGAAGATCGCGATGCCGTTCGACGCCAGCGCCACCGCGCCGCGCAGGAAGTTCGTCGGCGGAGCCGGTGGATTGTAGATCACGATGGGCGATGCCGACGGCACCGGCACCAGCGGGATGCGCCACACATTCGGCTGCTGATAGCCGAGCGAGCCCGCGTTGTTCTCATTGCTCGTCGAATGCGCAAAGTAAGCCGCCGGGATCGGCACCTGCTGCTGCCAGGTCGTGATCCCGAACATCTTGTTCGGCATGCCCTCCGGCGTGTTGTCCGATTCGAGGAAAAAGGTCGTCCCATCCCAGTTGTAGCGCACCTTCGGCTTGAACGGCGCAAACGAAGCCGCCATCAGCAGCCCGTTCCCCGCTGGCGGCAGCGCCGACCCGCTCGTCATGAACGACGAAATATCGAACGCCGAAAACGAAGCCACCTGCAGCGGCCTTTTCAGCGTCTTCGGGATCGGAGCCTCCACCGGCTTCACCTTTTTCGCCCCCGATTTCTGCATAAACTCTTCCAAAATATGCGCCCGCAGCGCCTCCTTGTCCCCAGAGGGCAAAGTATGGGCATGCAAAGCGAGCGGCAGCAGGCAGGCGAGGGCAAGAGAGCGTTTCATGGTTGCCCCATGCTGCAAACTCCGTGTCAGGCCCTCTTCACCCTCTACAGACATATTTGTCGGGATTGTGTAAAGGGTGATGCAGACATTCCTGTCTGCACGAGCTTCCAGGCGGCCTTGCAGACAGGAATGTCTGCATCACACTCCGCCATGCGCCTCCTCATCATCGACGACGACACCGAGCTCTGCCAGCTCGTGGCCGATTACCTCAAGCCCATGGGCTTCGAGGTCGAAATGGAGCACGATGGCGAGCACGGAGCCGAACGCGCCACGTCCGAGCCTTGGGCGGCCATCATCCTCGATGTCATGATGCCCGGCTGCGATGGCTTTGAGGTGCTCCGTCGCATCCGCGCAAAGTCCAAAGTGCCGGTGATGATGCTCACCGGCCGTGGCGAGGAGGTGGACCGCATCGTCGGCCTCGAACTCGGTGCCGACGACTACCTGCCGAAGACCTTTTCCTCTCGCGAGCTGCTCGCCCGTCTCCGCGCCCTGCTGCGCCGCACCGGCTGGATCGCTGAGACAGCTCCGCAAGCCCCCGTCAAAGAACTCGTCATCGGCGAACTGCGCATCAATCCCGAAACACACGACGTCATCCTTGGCGACCAGCCCGTGCAGCTCACGCCAGCCGAGTTCGGCCTCCTTTTGTCACTCGCGAAGGCCCATGGCCGTGTGAAAACACGCGAACAGCTCATTGAGGAGGTCGCCGACCGCGAGTGGGATGTCTTTGACCGCGCCATCGACATGCACATCTCCACGCTGCGCAAAAAACTCGGCGATGACCCGAAGGAGCCGCGCTTCATCAAAACCGTGCGCGGCTACGGCTATCAACTCGTCACTCCCGCCCGATGAGCCGCGTGCGCCTACCGCTTTACGGCAAGATCCTCTCGTGGTTCGCCCTGAACCTCGCGGTGCTGGCGCTGCTGTTCTTTTTCTTTCTCAAGGCGCAGTTCCGCCTCGGTCTCGACTGGATGCTCTCCGGCGAGCCCGGTGATCGCATCGCCGCCATCGGCGAGACCATCACCTTTGAGTTCTCCCGCCTCGCCGAGAGCGAATGGCCCGCTCATTTGAGCGACTACGATCAAAAACACGACGTCACCTTCGGCCTTTTTGACGGACGCGGCGAGCAGCTCCATGGCAAACCGCTCACGCCACCGCCCGAGGTCATGCCGCGACTCATCGACCGCCGTCCACTCGGAGAAAAACTCGCCCGCCGCGCACCCGGCCCTGTCTCAAAACGTCCTGCCGATGCACCGCCGAAGCCGCGCTTCATGATGCGTGCTGGCGACCCCGCTCGCTACTGGGCTGGTGTGCATCTCGACCTCGTCGCGCAGGACGGCCGCTCACTCACGCTCGTCATGGTCTCTGAAAGCATCAGCGGCGGCGGCCTCTTTTTCGATCTGCGCCCGTGGCTCTGGCTCGCTGCTGCCGCACTCCTCATCTCCGCACTCATGTGGATGCCCTTCGTGCGCGGCATCACCGGATTCATCGGCACGCTCAACCACGCCGCAGGCCGCATCGCGCATGGCAAATTCGACGAGCGCATCGAAAAACAACGCAGCGATGAACTCGGCGAGCTCTCCACCTCCGTGAACACCATGGCCGCGCAGCTCGGCGACTACATGCGCGAGCAAAACGCATCACCGCCGATGTCGCACACGAGCTATGCAGCCCCATCGCCCGCATGCAGATGGCGCTCGGCGTGGTGGAGCAGCGCAGCACGCCCGATCAATCCACCTACCTGCAAAAACTCGACCGCGAGCTCCAGCACATGGCCAAACTCGTCGAAGAGGTCCTCGCCTTCTCCAAAGCCGAAACCATCCCTGACCGCGAAACGCCCGAAGACCTCGATTTGCGCGAATTGCTCCAAAACATCCTCGCCCGCGAAGCGCCCGAAAACGGCATCAAACTCGAGATCGGCGACATCAAGCTCCACAGCCTGCAAAACGCCCTGGATCGCGGCATCGGCAACGTCGTGCGCAACGCCATCCGCTACGCTAAAAACATCGAAATCACCGCCAACGCTGAAAACGGCCACGTGACACTCCAAATCGCAGATCGTGGCCCCGGAGTGCCCGAAGAGGCCATTGCACGCCTCTTTGAGCCCTTTTTCCGCCCTGAGGCGGCCCGTGGCCGCAACACAGGTGGCAGCGGCCTCGGCCTCGCGATCACGAAGCGCTGCATCGAAGCCTGCGGTGGCACCGTGACAGCACGGAATCGCGAGGGCGGCGGGCTGGTGGTGGAGATCACTCTGCCATGAGAGGAGCGGCTGCCAAAAAATCCGCCGATCCGTTACTTCGCGGCTGGAACTTGTGAGGGATCATACTTCGCACCCTTCGACACCTGGATCAGCGTCATGCGTACCTTCGTGGGGAAGAATTTTTCGGGATCGGGCCGCTTGTGAGCGTGGAGGTTTTTATCGTCTTTGAGGACGAGATGCATCTCCTTGATGCCCTGGCTCCAGATGATGTCGTTGTTCTGCCAGAACTTCGTCATATCGAGATCCTTTTCGATCACGCCCGTCTTGGAATACGCCCCCGTGCCGATGCAGCCGTAGCCGTGGTTTTGGCCTTTGTAAGGGATGTAGCACACGCTCCATGACTTGGGCTGATCCCCAGCTGGTTTTTCGAGCACCTCCAGCCGCAGATGCGCCGTGCCGTTGCGGTAATCCACCGGTGCCGTCCAGTCCTTCGGACGCTGCGGATTGAGTCGGTCGTCTTTGAGGTAGTAGTGCGACTGACTGGGCTTCGAATTCAGCGCATCTTCCTGCGTGAAGGTGAACGTCACATCAAAAAGCACAAACTGCTCTGCACGAGCTGTGGTGAGAAAAGCGAGCGTGAGGAGAGAGATGAGGCGGAGGAGCATGGTGGTGGGTTGTGTTGGAGATGAATCTCAGGCTAGATCGCTGCGAGTGACTCGAATGCTTTGAAGACGCAATTCCTGTGCATCGAAGGTTTGCACCGTCTCACAGTTCTCCTCACCCGTCGTAGGGTGCAGGATCATGAGCCTACTGGGTTTTCCCGTGTGGATTCGTTGTGCGAGTTGGCCGTAGCAGATGAGCTGGCGCAGATCCTCGATGCGCGGCCAGTTTTTGGCATCGGGGAGCTTGTACTTTGCATCGCCGACCCAGATGTCGTTTTCATCCAACCAGAAGAAGTCCGCGTCCTGCGCGATACGTTTGTCCGGGGCCACAAGCAGCGTACCAAGACGTTTTTGCGGCTCGATGCGCTGCTTGCAGGTCTTTTCGAGCCAGCGCAGGCAGTAGTCCTCAAAGAGGCGATTCATGTCGATGAGGAAAACGAAACTGCCGCTGCTCCCAGTGTGCATTTCACGGCCCTGACCGGTCAAAACAGCGAGCGCAAGATCATGGCACGGCCTCCAGCGGACATTCAGCCGTGACCAGCGAATGCCTGTGGCTGCTGCGACTGCCTGAACGGGCTGCACGGATTCGACTTCATCAAACATGGCGAGCGCATCACGCAAGTCCGCAGCGGCGCCGGGCAGGCGCACGCGCTCAAGAAGCACTTCGGCGGCGCAGCGCAGCAGGCGGGCAAGCGGTGTATCCGGCGTGAACTCATCCCACGAGCACGCGATCACATCCGGGCGGGCAAAATGAACCGTGGACTGCCTTGCAAAGTCAATGCGCCCACGCACTAGCGGCAGATCATCCCGCATGCCGATGTATTCCTGTGCCAGCCCCAGCCCGAGCTGGTGACGCAGTCGCCGCGCAAAGAGCCACGCCAACAGATCGCAGATGGAATCGGGAGATTCCTCCACTTCGGCTTCGCCAGCGTCGATGAGACCTTCGTGGCCTGACTCTTCGAGCAGCCAGAGCAGGTTTTTCATCACTGTGACGGCGCGTTGATCCGTCACCTGCCCGTCCTTCACGACTCCGGCGTCGAGTTTGGGATAAATCTCCACACAAACACCACCCGCCTCGATCACGCCCACATGCTGCTGCGCTCTCAACACGGTACCGTCTGGTCCTTCAAAACTCAATGGCGGCTGCGGCAGCCCATGGGACTCCTGCCAGGCCGTAGCCGAAGCCAGCACCGCTTGGCGTGTGTCGTAGCTCCAGCTCACGTTCACACGTTGATGCTCGCAGAGGCGGAAAGGCTCAGAAATCACGTTTCAGCGAGGTTGGCGTTCAAAACGGCCCAGCAGTCCATTTCCGGCTCTTCATCAGTGAACCAGCGCCAGCGGTTCCGCTGGTATTTGGACTCCACTTTGGCTTTCAGGGGCCGTAGGAAGCCTTTTTCACTGTTTGGGGCCTCTTCTCCGAGCACGAAGCGTGCACCGTCGATGTCATTGAAGAAATACTCCTGCAGCAGCGGCACCACTTTCCGTCGAAACACACGGTTGAAGCCTTCTGCATCCTTCACACCCATGAAGAACGCATGACCGATGCGGTGATCGCGATCCTTCCGCAGTTCGATCCGCTCATTGAGCCGGTTCAGCACGCTTTTCATCTCGTCAGTCAGCCCCTCGCAAAAACTGAAGTTCGGAGCCAGCTCCTCAAACTCAAACCGCCGCCGCAGCGCCACATCCAGCAGGGCCAACGATTTGTCCGCCGTGTTCATCGTGCCGAGGATGTAAAGGTTCGGTGGCACCGCGAAAAGCTCACGCGAGGAAGGCAGAGTCACTCGTAACGCATTCTCCGCGCCCTCACGCTTGTCCTCCTCAATGAGCGTGATCAGCTCCCCAAAGATGCGGCTGATGTTCCCTCGATTGATCTCGTCGATGATCAGGACGTAGGGCCGATTTCCTTCCATCTGAACCACAGGATCAACTTCGTCGTCATCCTCAACGGGTGGTTCGACGCCTTGGGAATTCAGCCACTTGCTCGCTTGAGTAGCTGCTGTGTTGAAATTGATGCCAGCTTTCACCGCTTCCTCGATGATTTCTTTTCGTTCAGGTTGTTTGCCGGAAATTTGCAGAAGCTCGTCAGCGATTTTCCACACGCGTCCCGTTTCTGAATCATCGCTTTTGGGCCGCTGATAGCCCCCACTGGTGACTGTCGCGTTACTTTGGGAAGCCGAGAATAAGCATGCGATTCTGGCATCACTGGCAATTTCCTTGAAAACTCCGTCCCTCACCTCAAAACCCGCCGTCCCGTCTTTGCGCATCACCGGTCGAATGCCCTCAATGAAGTCCTCGTAACTGAATGACTGGTGAAAGGTGGCGAGGCGGATGCGGCCTGAATCACAGGCTTTGTCATAGGCGGCCTTGGCATGGTCATCGTCTGGAATTTCGCGGCCTTCTATAATTTCAGCGGCATGGCGAATGACTTCATAAGTTTTGCCAGTGCCAGGCGGACCGTAGAGGATTTGGTTCAGGGGTGGTTTCGTCCATATCATGGCTGGCGTTGTTTTGGTTTCATCATCGTCATCTCCATCGTCGCTAGGCTTCGTTTTGCGCAAAGGACTCTCCGGCCAACTGTAAAGAAGGTGGCCAATCTCCCGGAGGCTGCGTCCGTTGAGTTCTGGAATAGCGCGGAGGATTTCAACAAGCTGGCGGTTTGCAAAGGCGGTGAATCTTTTGCCATGAATGCGTTTGCTCACTCCGCCGAACATTCTGATCCACTGCTTGAGGTGGTAGAAGGAGTAAATATTGATGACTTCATCCGGGAAATGTACGTGCAGCCATTTCGTGCGCAGAGCTGAGGTATAGCGAGCAACCGGGAGTGCGTCGATCTCATCCCAACGTCCAGTTTTGCCGAGTTCGATGCAGCTGAGAAAGTCCGCTCGTAGTGCCTGCCAAGCTGCTTGCGGGTCAGGCATGTCCGGTATTGCGCTGCGCCACATCTGGCTTTTGCGATTATAATACACGCCGAGCTTGCCCGCGCTGCCACCACTCATGCTGCCGAGACTATCTGAACCAAACTCAAGCAGATAGCAGAGCGTGGATTTGTCATTTTTGCCGACGGCGAAGCGCTCCAGCGGCAGTGTGGCAAACTCGTCGAGCGGGAAGCGCTCAATGATTTCTGCGCGGGTTTGATCCGCCGCCGCAAGTGTGGGCAGAATCGTGGCACGATCCACAGTGGCGACGAAATCGAGAAAGGCTTTGACGAGCATAAGGAAGGTCTATCCGGCTAGGAATGCGGAACAACCGGGTTCTTTTCACCGCCGCCCGTGATTGAAATCGACGGGCTTCTTTACGGTCTTTGCGCCGAGATTGCCTTCGATGGTTCCACGCGTGCAGGTGGGATCGACGACGATGGTGGCGGGCTTGTTTTGGAAGGTGTTGCCGGTGAAGACGAGGTCGTGGCCATTGGGGGCGAAGGTGACGGCTTCTTCGGGGCAATGGGGGCCGAGGTGGAAAATGTTGTCCTTCACGATGATGGGGCCGTAGGTGGCTCCGGGCTCGTAGAGGGTGAAGTAGAGCTCGGGGAAGTGGCCAGGCTGCGCGGTCTGGAAGGCGATGCGACCGAGGCGTGGGTCGGGGTCGTTTTTGGTGGTGTTGTTGATGAAGACGTTGCCGGTCATGATGAAGTTTACGGGCTGGTTGATCCAGGCGCCGCGACCGCCGCCACGGAAGGTGTTGCCGGTCATGGTGACATCCGTGCAGCTTTTCTCGACGCTGATGACGCGGCTGCCATTGGTGCCATCGACGAGATTGCCGGTGATGGAGGCGTTTTGGCAATACTCGGCCAAAAAGAAGGCTCCCATGCGGCTACCGAGGATATGGTTGTTGGCGAAGACGATGTTTTTGCAGCGCTGGATGTGCATGGTGTCGCCGATGGCGCTGAGCTGGCAGCCCGTGACACGCACATCGCGTGCGCCGACGATGTCGAAGGTGCCTTTGCCGGGTCCGCTGCCGGTCGGGGCATAGGCGGAAAGGTAGGTGGCGCTGATGTTGAAGGCCAAAGTGCCGCTACCGTCGCTTGTGAAGCGAATCGGCGCTCCGCCGGGTTTTTCGGCGATTTTGATGTGCGTGGGGGTGGACTCGGCGACGAAGTATTGCTGGCCGCGAAGGATGTTTTTCGGCAATTCATTGCCCATGAAGGTTAGCGCCTCTTTCGGCTCATCGGTGGCGCTGATGGCGATGGGTTTGATGGTGTTGTCGAACTTCACGAGGTCGCCGCTGAAGGCCACCTCGCGAATGAGATCGGTGCGGAAGTATTTTTTGGCCCGCTCGACTTCCCAGGGCTGGTAGGACTCGGGGAAGGTCATGATTTGCCACAGGTAGCCGTAGTCCCACATGAACTTGCCGCTGCGCAGCAGGGTGCAGCTATCGAGAGTGACACGCTCGGCGTAGTGCTCGACTTCGCTCTCGCTTTTCGTGCCGTATTTGCCATGCACGCCGATGACGGCGGCGGCTATGCCGTTGGATTTCACATCGCGGAAAAGGATGTCGTGCGTGCCGCCTGCGATGGTGGTGGTGATCTCGATGCCTTTGGTGTTGGCGTTCGGTTCCCAGGTGTTGTCCTTCTTCGCGGGGTCAAAGACATGCCCGATGAACTCGCCGCCATGCCATGCGAAGTGCGCGATGTTTTCCCCGGCAAAAAGCACTACGCGAGCTTTGTCCGGCAGCGACTCCGGCAGGAGGAAGCGTGCGCCGTGGGCCATGATGGTGGTGTTTGATCGCAGGGGGATCGGCTGAGTGCCATCGAGATGGTAATCGCCCGCAGGGATGGTCACGACGCCACTTTTTGCGAGCAGAGCGGCGAGTTTTGCCGAGTCATCGGCAAAGGTGATGGTGGTGAGGAGAGCGAGGCACAAAAAGAGCTTCATGGCGCGATCATAACGGCTTTGGCTGGCCAAATTCCACGCTCAAAGAACGTGCGGCATGTCCATGAGAGCGGAGGGCGGCATTTTGACCCCGATTCATCCGCGTGAGCGCGGACGCGTGACGAAAAAGAGCGCGATGCCGAGCAGCGCGACGACTGCGGTGCCTGCGGTGAGCACGGTGAGGACGAAGTCACGGGTGTCTTTGTCACGGATGAAGCCGAGCTTGTGGAAGTTCGTGAAGATGGTGGCTTCGAGCTGGCGCTGGCGATCGGTGTGGCGTGTGACGCTGCCGGTGGTGGTGCTGACATAGACGCGGGTGTCGAGAGCGTCGCCGGTATCAAAGCGATACACGGGCAGGATGCGGAAGATGTTCAGGTACTCGGTGTTGAAGGCGGTGAGGTAGTCGGTTTTTTTCACCTCGGAGCCTGCGAGGAAGCCGCGTGCGATCTCCGCCGCGTAGGCTTCATCTTGGGCGGCATCGACACGGCCATCTACGGCGCTGATGTAGTGCGGTGTCTTCGACTCTGGGGTGTAGATTTGATACCAGGGCTGGCCACCGATGCCGCGCAGATTCACGGCTTGCACGGCGGGTGAGGGGTTTCCGAGCTTGGCAGTGGCTTCTGCGACGCTGATGCGGATGGCGTTCACGTCCATGCCACCGCCGGAGGGCTTCGCCTGCGGTGGCGGGGCCTGCGTGCGTGTCATGACGTTATGAATCACCCCACTGCCAGCGGCCAGGAGGACGGAGATACTGAAGAAGAGGCCGAGCCAGCGGTGGAGCTTGCGGATGGTGCGGGGATTCATGTGAGAGTGATCGAGTGAGGCGGCTTCTTTTGGAGCCGCGACACGATGAAGCCAGTGAAAAGTACCGTCGCGAATGGTGCGAGGCCGATTTTGAGGTTCGCGCCGATCCAGGGCAGGCTCTGGCCGCTGGTGATGAGCGCGGTGGGCAGGGTGAGGGCCATGCAATACTTCAAACCAAAGACCCAACCCGCATGCAGGCCGATGGGCAGCCACAGACGGCCACTGCGCAGCCGAGCAAAGGCCAAAACAGCCCCCACAGCGGTCAGCGTGAGGAATTCTGCCACGAAAAAGCGCCAGTCGCCAAAGCCGCTGAAGAGCTGACTTAGCACGGCGAATCCGCTATGCCAGCGCACAGCCTCATCCGCGAGCTGCCAGCTCTCTGGTGGACGCAAAAAGTGCACGATGGCAAAAATGAAGGTACACCAGCAAAAAGCCTGCCGCGTGCTCATGCTGCGAAGCAGGATGCCGAGCAGTGCGCCGCGAAAAAACAGCTCTTCGATGATTCCTGCGCCCAATGCGGCCGTGAGATGCGGCGCGAGCCGTAGCCAAGCCGCGTCCGCTTTGAGCTGATACACGCCACTTTGGATAAAAAGCAGCCCCAGGCCAAAAAGCAGCCCCGCCGCGAGTGCGAAGCCGGTGAGCGCTTCTTTGATCCCAGTGCCCACAGGCACCAACGGAGGCCACACACGCCGATCCAGCCGGATGAGCCGCATGAGCGGCCACAGTAGCCCCAGCGCGAGCACGAGCACGGCCCGGTTGAAGTAGCGAGTGAAGCTAGCGCGGCGGATCTCATCCAGCAGCCACTGCGTGATGCCTAGATCACGCAGCGAGGAGCCGCTGAGCCATGCCTGAGCCCATTTCCCCAAATCAAAGAGCAGCGGCGCGAGGAGTGCCCCGCCGATAAGATGGCGGCGAGGTAGCCGAGCAGGGGCGGCAGGGCAGAACGAGATGGACCGGGAGGTTGCATGCGCGGGGTGACTATCGCATGCTAGCCTCGCATCAATCTATGAAAAAAAACCAAGCGCACGAATGGCACGAATCCATCCCCGAAGGAGGCAAGCGCTATGTGCGTGCCTATTGGGACTTCCGAAACTGGATCTGGCACTACCTGATCGAGCCCGAGATGCCCGCCTGGGCTCCGCTGGAGCATCCCACGGATGAAGATTGGCTGATGCTGCGCGATCTGATGTTCCGCAAATACCAGCGGAAGAAGTATCCGCTGAAGTACATCCTGATGGTGGACAAGATACTCATCGAAAAAGGCCACACGCCTTCACCTGCGGTGTGAGGCACACCGATTTCGTCCTCTTCCTCCCATGCACGACCAGTTTTCACGCGTCATCGTGCTGCTCGTCCTCTGCGGGCTCTTCAGCGTCCTGACGCTGACGGAGGTGATGCCGCGTGGCGCGGCTGCTGGGCGTGAGGTGGCTGCGCAGGTGCAAAAAGGCGCCCACGTGCTGGTGGCGGTGCGCAGTGGTCAGGCGGAGGACAGCGCCTTTGCCAGCGCTGCGGAGGCAGAGCTGAGAAATCGCGGCGCGAGCGTGCTCGCCGTCGTGCAGGGCGAGCCGCGTGATGCCCGCGCGGCGCTGCGGCGCATCGCCGAGGCTGGCGGAGGGCTGGACTACATCGCCGGCACGGATGTGACTGCGGGGTGGCTGGTCTTTAGCGATCTGGGCGCGGATTTCCCGACGATGAAGGACACTCGCGTGCTCCAGCCACGCAGCACACGCTGGCCGGTGTTTTTGACTGCGGAGAATTTGCTCAATGTCGCCAGCCAGATCGCGGTGATCGCCATTTTGGCCATCGGCATGACGATGGTGATCGTGGCAGGCGGGATCGACCTGAGCGTGGGCAGTCTCATCGCCCTGAGCGCGGTGGTGACGACACTGGTGATCCGTGATGCCTGCGGCGGCACCAGCGCGGGCACCGTGGGCATGCTGGCGGCAGGCGCATGCGGGGTGGCGGTATGCGGCGCATGCGGTTGGTTGAATGGAGTGCTCATCACGCGGCTACGGCTACCAGCCTTCATCGTCACTTTGGCGCTGATGCTGGTATGTAGTGGCCTGTCATTCCGCCTGGCGGAGAATCAGAGCGTGTATCAGGTGCCAGAGAGCTTCATCTGGCTGGGACGGGGCGCGGATCTGGCAGGTGTGCCGAATGCGGTGCTACTCATGCTACTGCTCTACGCGGTAGCGCATGTGCTGATGACGCAGACAGCCCTGGGGCGACATCTTTATGCCGTGGGCGGCAATGCGGAGGCGGCCATGATCTCCGGCGTGCCGGTGCAGCGAGTGACGGTGCTGGCGTACACGCTTTGTGGCCTGCTCGCAGGTCTGGGCGGCGTGGTCATGGCCTCGCACCAAGAGCGGCAGCGGCACCTTTGGCACGAAGTATGAGCTTTGCACGCCATCGCCGCGCCGTCGTCGGCGGGACGAGTCTCAGTGGTGGGCGTGGCACCATGCTGGGCACGCTGCTGGGTGCCTTCTGTCATCGCCGTGATCCAGAACGGCATGAATCTGACCAATGTAGAGCAATACGCAAAACATCGTGCTCGGAGCTGTGGATCCTGCTGGCCGTGGTGGCAGAGCGGCGGCGGTAAGCCGCCTAATCCCGCATTTTCACACTCCGGGATGGAAGCGCATCCTTCTGATTTTGCGACCCTCTGAGCCAAGTGCTCAGTTTTCAGTGCTCTGTTGCATTTTTGCCTCGTAAAACTCCCCCACTGAGCACTGAGGACTGGGCACTTCCGAGTCATTGCGCGAAAATGCGGGCTAATTTCTCTCCGTTTTAAAACATTCCCTAGCCTTGACCATCCCCACCGCTGACCGCATCATGGCGACCTCTGTATGACGAAAAACGCCCTTTCTTTTCGCCCTCGCCGCATCCCTCTGCCTAGCCGCCTGCAAATCGACCAACGATCCCGCAGCGAATGTGTGAGCGACCCCCTACGCCTCGAACTTCAACGACGGCCATTACACCCCTACCCTGGCTCCAGCGGCCCGGCGGATGTGACCATGCCGAATTACGAGACACCGCCACCACCCGCCTCCGCACCAGAGCCACCCGCGCGAATCCGTGTTCCTTTGATGCGCCGAAGAAAACCGTCGCCTCCAACTCCTACAGCACGCCCAAGCGCAGCACCACGAGCAGCAGCAATCAAAAACCCAAGTCCAAACCGAAAACCACCGCCTCCAAATCGAAGTCCAAGGCCAAACCCAAATCCAGCAGCGGCTCCAAAGTCACTGTGGGCAAGGGAGACACCCTCTACGGCATCGCTTTGAAGAAAAGACCAGCGTGGCCAAGATCAAGGCCGCCAACGGCCTCACGAGCGATCTCATCCGCCCCGACAGACTCTGAAAATTCCCTGATTTTTTTCACCGAATAAAGAGCCCGGCCCCCGCGTCAGAAACCCGCCAATACCACTGAAACATGTCCGCAGCCGCTGCCGCGACCGAGCCCGTCGAACCCACCGACGTGGATCCGGTCAAACGTAGGCCAAAGCGGGCGACACACGCGCGTTTGACCTGCTGGTCACACACGCTACCGCGGGCGCATCTACGCCATGACCTACCACCTCAGTACGAATGAAACTGAAGCATGGGGACCTCTCCCAAGAGGCCTTCATCAAGGCATGGCGTGCCTTGCCGAACTTCAAGCTGGACGCGGCCTTCTACACCTGGCTGCCCGCATCGCCCACAACGTCACCTACGACTGGCTGCGCAAAAGAAGATCGAAAGCGCAGGCGAATTCGATGACGAGCACACCGAGCACCGCGCCATGCCCGGACGCACTGCACCGCAGGCATTCGATGCACCGGACCGTGCCATGAAGCGTGCGCGCTGAGCCGCCGCATCCAGGATGCCATCAGCCGCCTCTCCCCAGATCACCGCCAAGTCGTCGTCCTCCGCGGAGGTGGAGGGGCTCCGTCGAAGAGAGAGATCAGCGCAGATGGTGCCCTGCTCACTGGGCACCGTGATGTCCCGCCTTTACGCACGCAAAGAACTCCAGGAAATGTTCAAAGACACTTATGAAACCTGTTTGACGAAAACCACGACCTCATTCGCTGGCTAGACGACGAAATGACGAATCCGAGAACGCCGCTTTCGAAGCCGCCCTGAAACGATCCGCAGCTCCGGCTGCGGAGGCAAATGCGCCGCCTCAGCGCCACTCGCTGCGCAAGGCGCATCTGCCCGCTGCCCGTTCCTCATGCCCGGACTTTTTCAATTCCCATCCAAGTCCGCATCGCCCAAATGGAAATCGACGAGCAGCGGGAGCAAAACCGCCGCGCAGAGAGTTTAAAATGCCGGCGGGTCATTTAGCTGGCTACGCGTGCCCTGGTTCACTTCTGCGAAACGGCAGCGGCGCTAGTCGTGGCCGGCTTTGCCTGGATGCAAATGGGTTCGAGGCGGGCACCAATAAAAAGCCATTCTGAGCCCTACACGCCGAATCCGACCATCAGCGCCGAGGTCTTCCACTCTGAAGTTAGCTCGCGCCACTGTCATCATGCTCGGAGGCCTAGAGCCCATGCCTGCTGACCACAAGATCACTTCGCTTCAAAGTCCACACCACGCGAAATCCGGGACGCCGAAGTGGCTACCACCACGTTTTTTGACGAAAAAGGCAGCGTCCTGCTCGTCCAGCGCCACCATGCCAAAGGCCAACCCAGGTGCCCAGTCATCAACGAAACACGATTCCGCATGCCGGAACGAAGCTACCCGCACTCAATGCCGCAAAACTGTCGCCGCCCCAGCGGCGCCTCGGCGTGCCGCGTGCTGCTTTCGGGCAGGCTTCGATGCTGTTTTTCATCTCTTCGAGCCGCGCAGCAGCCAGTACCGCTCCTGGCCAAAACCGGCCACACCGACGGTAAAGTCTGGGGAGCGCCTATTTGCCGTGAATGATGCCCTCCAAGGTCACGGCAGCGCTTAGTGCCCCGAAGGCCGCAAAAAGACCTCACCAAGCGCCTCGCCGCCAAAGTCTTCCCTACCAGCACTACGAGATCCTGGGGCACCTCCGCAGGATGTGCTCCGCGAATATGAATCCTGGGTGGTGCCCACGCGTGATTTGTTCCTCAAAACCGACTCCAGCGCCCAGCGGTTGATGGCAGGCAGGGCGAATCTGCACCTCCAAGTCTGGGCGAGCAGCAAGTGCTGGTCAAAACGGATGCTGTCCCGCGAATCTACAGAGCCCCCCTCTTCATCGGTGGCCCGAAATGGCGTGATGGGCGTACCATCTTTGCATGGAATCGTAGAAAAGTGGAGTTCAGCTGCAAAAACTACCTTACCCATCCGCAAAGAGGAAAGCTCTAGGGGCATTCTGCGCCACAGTTAACACTGCTCACAATGAAGCCCAACACACATTGCGTCGAGTTCTCCAGCATCCACGCAGACGGATCAAAGAAGTCCCTGCATCCAGCGGATGTTCGCAGGCCCTTTCACACGCTGGCGCAGGGCTGGGCCGCGCTAGTGATGCTTTTGGCTGCAGTCGCGCCGCCGTGATTTCACCATCCGAAGCTACCTGGCCGTTTTTATTTTACGGAGCGGCGGTTTCACTTTCCGGCATCACCTTGCTACGCAGGATCTGTGGATCGGCTTCCCTGTCGTCACGGGCTGGCTTTCGCCACCTTCACGGCGCCTTTGGCGGCTCTGGTGCGGATGGACCTGCCCTTACACGGTGTTCTTGAAAACGTACGCCGCACGAGCGGCTGATCGACGGAGATGTGACCGTATCGGCGTGCGCTGGATGCAGCACCGTGGACCCGCGCAAAAATCACCAAACGTGTGCTCCGGCCACGGCATCTACCATTGTCTCTGCACTCATCGCGCATACGGCAACTGATCGGCTTTGTCTCTGGCATGGGCTGCAAGGAAATGATGAGTGGGCCACCGCAGGAGCATCTAGTGGCCTTGGAGTGGTGCTGTTCTGACAGGTGCGTCATATTTTAGCTTCCGTTGGTCCTGGGAGTAGTTCTGCGGAATTTTATGCCCCCCTGGCAGGCTCCAAACCGTTTTCACGGACGATCACAGCGTGGTCATCGGTCACGATAAGTTGTTGTGGGGACACGCGCGGCAAAGGGGAAAGCGCTGGTTCTGTGCGTGACCGCCGCCTGCGCAAGTGTGCCCCACCGGCAGCGAGGTCCGGAATGGGCTCCAGGTCGAGGGCATCGGTTGTGCCGCGTGTAGATGCTCGCGATGAGATCATGACCAAGCTGCACTGGCCCACGGGAGTGCTGCGCCATGATCTGCCACCACCGGCCGTGGCATGGGAAACACGCTCTCATCCGCCCGCGCACGTTGTTTTATACTCTTCATGTTATATGGCAGGAGTCGCGGCCTTCATCGTGGCCTCACGCCTGTTTCCCGGATGCAAGCCAGCCCCGGTGCGCAATGGAGTAGGGCCTCTTGGTTCAAAAAGTGCAGTGATGGCGTGGTGGTGAACCAGTTCTCACCATCCGCGTCATCAACAAGCTGCAACCGTGAAGGCGGCTTCCGCATCACGCTGGACAGCGGGTTGCCCACAGACACGCAGGTCGCTGCAATGAGCAGGTCATCACACTCCAGCCCATGGCAGGAAAACCAGCGCACGCTCATCATCTCCGTGCCGGTGAAGTCCTTCCGCGAGGGCATCCTACTCAGCGTCATCACTGATACGGAAACAAAACGACCTGCAGCTCACACGCGGGATCGACACGCCTGTTTGACCTGATCCACGCCTCTCCAAAACAATGCGTTCCCTCAATCCCAAAGATTATCTCCAATAAGCCCTGGCTGCTCGTGGCGCTGCTCTTCGGCCTGTTTCTGACGGGCTGGACTTTTTTCTTCATCATCGCCTTTCAAAATGCGCCGCAGCGGCGCTGCCGGCGGTTCGACCTGCCCATGCAAGTCAGCTGATACCAGCGCAGCGGGGGTCATGGCCGGACTCGTCACCAGCCCGCACTGCGTCGGTAGCGTGGGCTGCTTCCTGCCCTGGGCACCACCCGAGCGGTGGCTTCGGCGTGCGCAGCACGGCGGCGTATCACGCAGCGTGCCGCACCCCGTATGCATCCTCATCGGTGCCCCTGCAGGCAGCCTGGGGGCCATGCCACTGGGCTTTTTCATCGCGGCGCTATCTGGTGCTGCTGTGAGACGATCAGTAGTGGTCTTACCATATCGGTAGGTCGGGGTGGATCGTTGGATGCCAAAGCCATAGCTGCTGGCCAAAATCAGCCTGTGGAAGGCTGTAACTTCGCGCCCGCCGCCTACAAGCTCCCCGGCATGCTCTGGCGCTGCGTTGTTCTGGCCCAGCCACAACACCACTACCGCCCTGCGGGCCACTTTTTACATGTTCGGCCTCGCTTTTACAACGGCAGTGCCGCCGCCGCACGTGGGGCAGAATTCGCCGCTTTTGGCGTCCGCACGCTGCCCCCGTTCGCCTCGCCCAGACGCAGCCCACTCCGGCTCACTGCGAAATGGCCACCCGGCAACGGGCAGCGTGTGCAGCGCGGCCTTTCGCACTCCGCTGCCGCCATCATCCTCGCCTGGCGGCTACGCGGCACACCGACTTCGGCAGTGAGGCAATCTCCAGTTGCAGCCACGCGGCGATGTGAGGCTCCCAGATTGACAAATCGGTTCCCGGTAGTCGAACCCGTAACGAGCATTTCCCACCTCACACCCCATCCCAAGGTCGTCGCGTACACGTCGGGCTTTCGTGCATGCGAAGCGGCCGCTCCCTCTGCTTCAGCAGGTGCTGGCAGCACAGGCGGAAGCCTCGCGGAAGTTCAGGTTCAGCGCCTCATCAAGTGGGCAAAATCAGCCAAGTGCCTGATCGCAGAGTCTGAGTTTGAAGCCTTGCCCTTGGTCAGCGATGAACAGGCGAGCACGAGGTGCGTTTTCGCGACTTCCGACCACTATGCGTTGAAGCGGACCTGGACAGGAACCTTTGGCATGGTGCCCCGCTGGCAGGACGGCTGCTGGAAGCCCGCCTCCGCCACCGCTTCGATCACCTGCGTGACGCTTTGCCCGGCACAATCACATCTTTGATGACGATGGTATCTTGGAAGGCGTCATCGTCTCGGACAAAGGAGTCAGTTGCCCGGCATCGTGCCTGGTGTGGTGCATCCATCGTCATCTCCCAGCGCTGGTTGATCGCTGATGATCCAGAGCGCTCACATCCGACCGAGCAGGAAATCGCCACCTCATGAACGAACTGGCTTCGGAGCACATTCCGGGACTGTTTTTCGCTGCTTCGAGGTAAGGCGTTGCTCGCATTGGATGCCAGCCGACAATCTTGTGAAGACTGGCTGCGGACGGCATTTTGCCCTTGATCTCCCTGCTGGAGCCTGCGTGATGAAGGCTGACGCGGCAATTCCCGCCTCCTCTGGCGCCAAGGAGCGCAGAGCATGGGGGGTAGAAATCGGGATACTCGAAGCACTTCTTCACCACACATGCCCGATATCTGCTTACACTGCGGGACTCCGTCCCAGCATCGCGCCACGACGCCTTTGGCTGCGCAGGTGGTGCGATTTCGTGGCCGCGCATGCCGTATGATGAGGGTCAGACCGGTTCCCATGACCTGCATAAGATAAACCTGCCTCCGGTGCTTGCCCCGGCGCTGCGGGAGCGATCTTACACCTGGCTAGAGCAGATCGTGCAGGCGAATCCGGCGGACTTCATGCCTGCTGTGCAGGGTGCGACCTGCGGGGGCTGCGGGTGGGTCTATGGAGAAGATTTCTCCCGCATGGAGGGTGCGACAGATCGACGGGGATGCGCTGCGCGGTGAAACCCGGGCTTCCAAATGTTGCCAGGGGTGTTGGATGGGGTTGTCAGCTAAACAGCGTGCCACAGCACCGGTTACCTCGTCGGCCTCCGCAGACCCAAATGGGCGAAAACCCAGCCACAAGAGTGGCCTGGAGCG